>DATLYW010000011.1 GCA_035574315.1 Candidatus Zixiibacteriota bacterium | reverse complement strand
AATCGAAGAGCGACTGGGACTGGCCCACCGAGCTGATAAGAATCCGGAAGGTCTGTGAGGACGTCTCGGTCCGGCGCACGCGGCTCGTGGAATACAAAGCGGGGGTTCCTCCCTGGAGGCGATTCCAGCTGGAGCCCTAGGGCGGCGAGCCCCCACCGGGGCTATTTCCCGTCGTCCAGGCTGACGACGATGATGGCGTTCGCGATCAGCCAGCCGTCGTCGCCTTTTTCGTTGAGCACCTGCAGGCCGCCGTGGACGACGTTTATGCGCTTGTGGCCGTGCGGCAGCGTCTCGAGCACCGCTTCTTTGTCCACCGCCTCGGGCTTCGGCACGCCGATGGTCACCTCCACCAGCATATCGTCGGCGGTCTTGCCCACCAGGCGCGGAAACCCCAGGCTGCTGTGGTGGATCGCGTCGAACACCGCCCGCTTCGCCGCGGCCGTGTAGTCCAACCCGTGGACGTCCACTCCCATGCCCATTTCCGTAACGCACCGTACCCAAGCCATATCGTCTTACCTCCCGCGCAAGCCGAGCCGTCGCCGAACGCTCGGGCCGACACAACGGCTCCGGCCGATTCCAGGATCCCTCGCTTCGCCCCAGGAAGATAAGCCGACCGGGCGCGACGAAGCAACAGCGAAGCCGCGCCCCGCCAAAAGAAACCGGCGTTCCGATTGCACTGAGCGCGATTCGAGGGCTTAATCTAGCGCATGACCACGTCGTTCCGGCCGCGCTGGTATTTCTTCGTCGCTCTTGTGTCCGTCACCTTCATCGGGCCGCTCTCGGTCCACCTGATCATCCCGGCGATGCCGGCGGTAAAAGAGGCCTTCGGGGTCTCCACGGGCATGGCGCAGCTCACGCTTTCGCTCGAGATGCTCTCGATGGCCTGCTTCACGGTCGCCTACGGCGGCCTGTCCGACCGCTTCGGGCGCAAACGCGTGCTCCTGTGCGGACTGGCGCTGTTCACCTGCGGCGCCGCGAGCTGCCTGGCGGCCGCCAACCTGCCGATGCTGCTCGCGGGGCGCATGTTGCAGGGAGCCGGGGCGGGCTGCGGCGTGGTGCTGGCGCGCGCCATCGCGCGCGACGTCTACGGCCAGGAGCGTGTCGCGCAGGTGATCGCCTACCTCACCGCCGCCTACGTTCTCGGGCCGATGTTCGCGCCGCCGATCGGCGGGCAGCTCACGACGCGGTTCGGCTGGCGCGCGCTGTTCGTGCTGGCGTCGGTCTTCGGCCTGGCGGTGATCCTCGCCGTGGCGTACGCGGTTCCGGAAACGCGCGCGCACAAAGCGGCGGCGCCGCGCGGCGTGCTGTCCGGCTACAAGTCGCTGCTCCGGCGGCGGCGTTTCCTGGGATTCGTGCTGCAACCCGGGATGATGTCGGCGGCCTTCTACACCCATGCGACCGCCGCCTCCTTCCTCGCCGCCGAGCACCTCGGCGCCGACGCCTCCGACATCGGCCTCTGGTTCTTCACCTTCCCGATCGGCTTCATGGCGGGGAGCTTTATTTCCGGCCGCATCGGCGCCGGCCGCTCGATCGAATCGATGACCCTTCTCGGCGGCGCGATCGGGGTCGCCAACGGTGTGCTGCTCGCCGGCTGGCTCTATTTTGGCGGCGTCTCGATGCCCGCGCTCTACGTGCCCGGATTCTTCGTCAGCCTCGCTCAGGGCCTCTCGATGCCCTACGCCCAGGCCGGCGCGATGGCGGTCGACCCCGATCTTGCCGGCTCGGCCTCGGGCGCGGTGGTCTTCTCGCAGTTCTTCTGGCCCGCCGCGCTGCAGCAGCTCACCGGGCTGCTCGCCGACGGCACCTGGGTGCCGATGGCGGCGGTTCACTTCGCCGCCGTGACCGTCGCGCTGCTCAGCGGCTGGACGGCGGCGCGGGCGAAGAATTAGTTCGTCGACCCCTTAACTTCTCGACAACACAGCCGTAGAGGCACGTTCATTTCGAGACCACCCGGTAGACCGCAAGCGCCCCTTCGAGCAGGCGGTGATCCTGGTTTCGGTGACCGATCAGCTGGATGCCGACCGGCAGGCCGGACGGTCCGGTGAAGACGGGCAGCGTGACGCAAGGAGTGTAGGTCCAGGTCGCCAGTATGTTGAACGAGGTGTCGCCCGTGCTGGTCAGTCCCGCCGGGGCTTCTCCGAGAGCGCTCGGCGTGAGCAGCAGGTCGACGTCCTTCATCGCGTCGGCGAGACGGGCCCGGCACCGGGCGAGCACCGCCTCCGCCTCCCGGTACTGCTCGTAGGAGATGTCGAGCCACGCGCTCAGCTTGTTGCGCTGGAGCTCGCTCAAGAGGTTCCAGTGCCGGTTCCGTTCCCACGCGAGGGCGCGGGAGAATTCGTAATCGTTGATGCGCCGCCCCATGATCTCGAATCGCTCGAACGGCTCTCCCAGCTCGAAATCGGACACCTTCGCTCCGGCCTTCGCCAGCGTGCTGGCGGCCTCTTCAAGCAGGGTCTTCGTGTACGCCTCCGCGCGATCCCAGAACATGGTGCGGCAAAAGCCGATCTTGAGCTCGCTCACCGCCGGAGCGGCGAGCGGCTTCGGCGCGAATCCCGTAACCGCGGCCCGAAACAGAGCGATGTCCTCGACGGCGCGTGCAAAAAGCCCCACGGTGTCGAAAGACGCCGTGTTCTGCTTCACGCCCTGCGTGCTGATCTCGCCGTAGCTCGGCTTGTAGCCGATGCAGCCGCAGAACGCCGCCGGCCGGATCACCGAGCCGACCGTCTGCGTGCCGAAGGCGAGCGGCACCATGCAATCGGCCACCGCGGCGGCGGAGCCGCTGGAGGAGCCGCCGGGCGTGTGCCCGGGATCGTGCGGATTGGTCGTCTTCCCCCATGGGAACCGGCTGGCGAACTCGGTGGTCACCGTCTTACCCAGCAGCACGCCGCCCGCCGCGCGGCTGAGCGCCACGCAGGCGGCGTCCGCGGCGGGGCGGTGGCCCTCGTAGATCGGCGAGCCGTATTCCGTCGGCAGGTCGGCCGTATCCATGATGTCCTTGGCGGCGAACGGAATGCCGTGGATCGGCCCCCGACTCGCGCTCCGGTCGCATTCGCGCGCCTGCGCCAGGGCGAAGTCACGGTCGAGATGGGCCCAGGCGCGGACCTGCGATTCCCGCGCGTCGATGCGCTCCAGGCAGGAGCGCACCAGCGCCTCGGACGTGAGCGTCCCCTCGCGGATGCGCGCCGCAGCTTCGCTCGCCGACAACCGGAACAGGTCTGCCATGGAATTCTCCCTGGAAGGCGCGAGGCACGGGCGGTCGCGCCGGGCCGACGGGGCCGGAGCCCCGGTTGTGACCCTTATCAACGGAAAAGCTCGCCCGTCAAGATCGCGCCGGATCGGTCGAAGCGCGGCGCTGGACCTTCGCTTCGAGGATCAGGTTGAACGGCTCGCCCTGGCCCTTCTGAACTCGCGAAACCCCGCTTTCGCGAACACGCGCGCCAGGCCCGCCTTGCCGGCCTGGGCGCCGAGGGCCGCGCCGCCTTCCGAGAGCGCGTGCGCGCAGCTGACCGTCGTCGAGGGCGAGTAGCCCTCGGCGGGACAGGAGCCAGCGCCGGCCACTTCACCCCGAAGGCGGCGCGTTGATACCGCCCGGCTTCCCCGCTAGGCTTTGAGGCGAATGGGACCGAGCCTCAAGAGCTTCTTTTCGGCGCTCGTCGCGGCGGCGGTGCTCGCCCTTCCCGCCTGTTACCTCCACGTTTCCGACCGCAACCGGTCCCCCTCCGGGCGGGCCCGGGTCGTTGAGCGCTACGTGAGGGCTACCTACGCCCGGAACTTCTCCGGGGCCCACCGCTGGCTTTCCGCTGCGGACCGTCGGGCGAAAAGCGTTCGGGACTACGCGCTGGAGCGGGGAGAGCTCGGGGGGTTCACTGCCCTTCTCGCGGCGCGGCTCGCCGATCTGATCGAGATCGCGGCCGTGGAGGAAAGCTTCTCGGGACGCCGGGCGAAGATGAAACTCAAGGTCAAGGCCCCGGACCCCGACCGGCTCGCTGCCGACCTGCTCGGATGGGACGAGGAGCGGCTGAACGCGCTTTCGGCAAAGGAGCAACGCGAGCTGCTCGCGATGATCGAGCGGAGGCGGCGCGCGGGCTCGCTTCCGTTCGTCGAAACCGAGGAGACCTACGATCTGGTGGAAGAAGAGGGCGGCTGGCGGATCGTCCTGGACCCGTCGCCGGGCGTGCGGGTTCGGGTGCTGACGAAGCTGCCGCCGTCGTCGCCGCTCCGCGTGGAGAGCGTGCCCGGCGAGATCGTCTTCCGGCCCGGCGAGCCTTTCACCGTCACCCTCAGGGTCAGGAATCCCTCGAACAGGGAGATCTGGGCCAGGGTCGCCCATAACGCCGAGCCGAAGCTCATGGAAAAGTTCATCGGGCTCGGCGACTGCGGCGTCTTCGTCCCGTTCCGGCTCGCGCCGGGCGAAGAGGAAGAAAACCGCTCAACCTTCCTGGTGTGGACCGACATGCCGCGGGAGGTCGATCGCTTCACGATGATCTACACCTTCGAGATCGACGACTAGCCCGCGCGGAACGGAACCGGACGACTTTCGCCGGCGCTCCATCGGGACCGCCACGTCAGCGTCTCTCGAACCGCCGTCCCCAACGCCGCTTGACGCTTGTCAGCCTTGCCCCACCGAAGCGCTTCCCCCGTGATCCCGAAGAACCGGCCTGAGCGTCCGGAGCGTCTTGACAGCCGCACCGGACGTGAAGGATAGTGCGACCGCCGTCGGCCAGAAGATCAGGCCCGTCCGAGCTCAGACTGTCGATGTACGGCCGCTCGTTCGACGTGGCCTGACGCGGGAGGTCCCATGGACAGGGCGAATCCGATCCCGGTCGCGTTCATGCTCGTCGTCGCTTTCCTTGCCGGCTGCGCCGTGCCGGTCGCGGACGAACCCGTCACCGCGTACGAGGGGGCGCGGGTGATCGTCGGCGACGGCCGCGTGATCGAGAACGCGACCCTGCTCGTGGAGGGCACGCGGCTCGCCCGCGTCGGCCGTCCCCCCGAGGTCCGGGTCCCCGCCGGCGCGAAGCGGGTGAGCCTCGCCGGCAAGACCGTGATGCCGATGATCATCGACACCCACGTCCATCTCGGCTCGAATCGCGAAGAGGTGGTCCGCGATCTCAGAAGGCGCGCCTACTGGGGCGTGAGCGCCGTGCTCAGCCTCGGCACCGACGGCTACGAAGTGCTCGGCGTGCGCAACGAGACGATCCCCGGCGCCGCGCGCTACCGCACCGCCGGTCGCGGCATCACGATGCCCGAGCCTGGGCGCACGACCGCTCCCTACTGGGTCACGACCGCCGACGAGGGCCGCAAGGCGGTCGAGGAGCTCGCCGCCCGCAAGGTCGACATCGTCAAGATCTGGGTGGACGACCGGGACGGCAAGTACAGGAAGATGACGCCGGAAATCTACCGCGCCGTGATCGACGAGGCGCACAGGCGCCGCCTCCGCGTCATCGCCCACATCTACGACCTCGAGGACGCCAAAGGCCTCATTCGCGCCGGGGTCGACGCGTTCGCTCACGGCGTTCGCGACCGGGAGATCGACGACGAGCTGGTGGCGCTGTTCAGGCAGCGCCCGAACCTGTTTCTCACGCCGAACCTGCCGGATCGCGGCGTGAAAACGGACCTTGCCTGGCTGCGCGCCGGCGTTCCGGGCGAGCAGCTGAAGAAGCTCGAAGCGGCCAATACGGACCGCCCCAAAGCGCAGGCCTTTTACAGGCTTCAGGCGCGCAATATCGCGAAGCTGAACGCGGCGGGCGTGCGCATGACGCTCGGAACCGACGGCAACCGGCCGTGGGGTCCGCACGAGGAGATGCTGGACATGGTGATCGCCGGCATGACGCCGATGCAGGTCATCGTGGCGGCGACTCGCAACTCGGCCGAGCTCCTGCGGCTGGACGACGCGGGCACGCTCGAACCCGGCAAGAGCGCCGACTTCATCGTGCTCGACGCCAATCCGCTCGACGACATCACCAACACGCGGCGCATCTCGGCGGTGATCCTGCGCGGGACGGCGGTCGACCGCTCACAACCGGTCCGCTGAGGCGACGAGAGGCGAAGCCCTCAACCGGGAGGCGCGAAGGGCAGGGCGGACGGAGAATCATGAAGAAGCTTCGATCATCGGTGAATCGTAAGGAGGAAGAGCCATGGCCGAAAACAGGTCTCTGAGCGAGCGGGCGGATGCCCTGGAACGAAAGATGAGCGATGAGCTCGACGTGCTGATTTCCAGGTCGGCGTTGTTCAACATGGCCGACGGCCAGCTCGGCGCGGTCACCGTGCCCTCCGATCCCGCAAGGGGCAGATACCAGCTCATGGGCGACGATCCGCGGCTGCCGCAGATGCCGGCCCGGCCGACCCTGCTCGACTTCTTCATCTACCGCGCCAAAGGCATCAACCACCTGCTGCAGAGCGCCACCCACGCGCTCAAGGCCTCGATGCCGGAAAAGACGATTCTCGCCTGCCTCCTGCACGACATCGCCAACGCCATCTTCATCAAGAGCGACCACGGCTACTGGGGCGCCCAGCTGATCGAGCCCTACGTCGACGAGGAGGTGAGCTGGGCGGTGCGCGCGCACCAGGCCCTGCGGTTCTTTCCCGACGAGTCCGTCGGCTACTCCTACCCGGAGATGTACATCCGCCATTTCGGGCCCGACTACGAGCCCGACGACTACATCAAGGAAGCCTACAGGCGGGCCCGCAACCACAAGTGGTACATGACCGCGCGCATGATCACCGTCCACGACATCTATTCGTTCGATCCCGACGCGGTGGTGAGCTGGGAGCCCTTCGTCGACATCGTCGGGCGCAACTTCAAGCAGCCGAAAGAGGGCCTCGGCTTCGACGACAGCCCGGTCGCCCACATGTGGCGCACGATCCGTCGCCCGACGAAGTATCTCTGAGGCGTGGCCGGGCTCGGATCGGGCGCCGTCCCGGAATTCGCGGCCCGGCTAGACGATCGCGGCCTTCTCGACTGCCGGGCGCGATGGCGCCGCCTCGGGGCCTCTCGGCTTGACGATGGCGCTGATCGCTGGAGGTCTTAAACCTCGCGTCCGCTAGACGATCGTCCGCGCCGGCGGCGTTTCTCCGGGGAAAAGGCCGTGCCTGGCGAGAAACTCGATCATGAAGCGGTCAAACAGCCACGGCTGCTCGATCTGACAGGCGTGGCCGGCGCCGGGCAGCGTTCTCAGCTCGCAATTGGGGATGCGGGCCTGGAGCGCGAACGCGCGCTGATGGCTGTTGTCTTCGCTGCCGGTCAGAATGATCGTCGGACAGGCGATCCGCTCGTGGTGTCCCTCCGGATAAGGCTCCGCCAGCGCCTCGAACTGGCGGATGATCGTCTGGAGGTCCGCGTGTCGATTGCGCTCGGTGAAAAGGTTCGCGAAGAAGTGCGCCAGCGGCGTGGTGCGAAACGCCGGGCTCATGTCTTCGAACGTATAGGCCCAGCGGTAATCGATGCCGTTCGCCCTGTAGTTGGCGATCCGGCCTTTGGTGAACTCCTTGGCCGGGTTGTAACCCGTGCCCGACAGCACCAGCGCCGCGGTCCGGTCGGGCCGAAGGTGATACATGTACGGCGCGATCGAAGAGCCGACCGAACAGCCGACCACGATCGCTTTTTCGCCGGGCGCGGCGTCGTCGATCGCTTCCCAGCAGGCCTCCGCCATGTCGGTCATCGTCAGACCCGGCTCGGCAGTGGGTGATCGGCCGTATCCCGGTATGTCGATGGCGATGCAGCGGTACCAGGTCGAGAAATGCGCCATCTGGAAAATCCAGCAGGATTGATCCATCGGGTTGGGATGAATGAAGGCGATCACCGGCCCCGTGCGTCCCATCCGTTCGTAGTAGAGCGGTCCGTTGATATGCTGTGCCATCTCTCTTTTCCCTAAGCGGCCTTTTTCGGCCGGTAGAAGTCGATTGCGTTCTTGTAGAAGACGTCCGCCGCCTTTTCTTCTCCCAGGGTCTCCAGGACCAGTGTATAGTCCTCGTCGCGGTAGGGCCGGGGGGCGCGAGTGCATGGGAGGTCGGTGCCGAACATGAGCGCACGCGGATTGGCGGCATAGAGTTCCGCGAGCGCCGGAGGGACGTCGAAGTCCACTCGCCCGAAGCCCGTGGCTTTCACCCGAACGCCTCTTTCCGCCAGCTTGAGCAGCGTCGGGAAGCCCGCCCGGGAAAGCCCGAGATGATCGATGCTGACCGCGGGCAACGAGACGAGCGTCTCGAACAGATCGGCCAGCTCGGAGGAATCGACGTACAGCTCTATGTGCCAGCCGACGAGCTCGTGAACCCGCCGTGCCATCTTTTCCAGGTGACGGATCTCTTCCGAGCCGCCGCGCCTCACGTTGAACCGCACGGCGCGAACGCCCGCGTTGTCGAGCTCCCGGAGCTCCCCGTCCGAGACGGTCCGCGGCACCTGGGTTACGCCCACGAACGACGGGCCGAGCATCTTCAGAGCGTGGAGGAGATAGCCCTGATCGAAAGCCTGGAACGAACCGGAGACCACCGCCCCGCCGCAGAGCTCGACCCCTTTCAGGCGCGCCAGATAGTCCTCGACCGTGAACGCGTCGGGCACGAACCCCTGATTGGGAACCAGGGGAAAATTCTTGTCGATGATGTGAAAATGGCTGTCGAAGAACTTGGGCCTCGAGGTCACGAACCTTTCTCCTCCAGTTGCTCCGGCTCGCCGCCGGATCTCAGCGGGCGTGCCGCCGAACGAAGGCCGTCATTACGTCGATCAGCCTCATGGTTTCCGGCTGGTCGGGAGACGGGACGACCCGCTCGGCGAAGCCCTCGAACGTATCGACCTCGATCGCTCCTCCCCGCCGGCGATAGGAATCGATGAAGCGCTCCTGCATCTCCAGGGGATGATTTCGATCGTTCGCCTTGAGCAGCATCAGGACCGGCGGCAGCTCGGCGCGTTCGTTCCGGTCGAGAATCGCCTGCGGGTTTCCCTCCGCCATCGCTTCTTCCGTCCCCCAGTAGTCGAGGTGCGCTTTGACCAGCTCCTGCCGGTCGGACCGCCTGGCGTAGTGGAAACGGTAGAGCGGGTCGATCACCGGCCAGCCGGCGATGACATAGGCGAGGCCGGCGTCGATCTCGGGACGGCCGGGCAGCGCCAGATCCGAATAGGCCGGATGGCGGGGCCGCAGCGCGCTCAGCACGACCTGGTGGCCGCCGCTCGAATTGCCGAAGGCGCCGACCCGGCTCGTTGCGTCGAGCTCCGGCGCGTGCGCCTTGAGCCAGCGGATCGCCAGATTGACGTCGCGGATCGAAGCCGGATAGCCCGCTTCCGGCGGCTGGCGAAAATCAACCGCCGCAACCAGGATGCCGTTGGCCGCCAGCGCCCGATCGATGGCCGCGTTGCTCAACCGGTCGCCGTTGTGCCAGGCGCCCCCGTGCACGTCGACGATGGCCGCAAACGGCCCTCGTCCCTGCGGCTGGTAAATACGAACGAGCCACGGCTTGCCCTGAAGGCGCTGATATTCGACGTCGCGCTCGGCGACTTCAAATTGGTTGTTCGTCGTCATGGCGCCACTTTACTGCCGCCGGACACCGGCATTCAAGGGCTCCGGGCGCCGCGACCGGCACGTTTTCGCAATTGCGAAAATGCGGCAACGATCGAAGCGAGAACGGCCGTTCTCATTTCCCGCCCGCCCGGACCAAAGGTCGCAGAACGTTCGAAGGCGCGGGCAAGGGCGCGGTGGAGCTCGGCCGCGGTCCCCGGCTGCGCTCAACGGGCCCGGAGACGTCGGCTCGCCAGCGCGGCGCCCTCTGACAGCGCGCGCAGCTTCGCCCACGCGATCTGAGGATGGACGCGGCCGCCGAGGCCGCAATCGGTGCCGGCGATCACGTTTTCGCGTCCGACGATGTCCGCGAACGCCGCGATGCGGTCCGCCACCAGCTCGGGGTGCTCGACGACGTTGGTCGCGTGGCTCACGACGCCGGGAATCAGGATCTTTCCCTGCGGCAGCCGGACGTCGCGCCAGACCTTGTATTCGTGCTCGTGGCGCGCGTTGCCCGCTTCGACGAGATACGCCTGGGCCTTCACCTCGAGCATCACGTCGACGACCTCGCGCAAGGGAATGTCCGTCGTGTGCGGCCCGTGCCAGCTGCCCCAGCAGATGTGGTAGCGGACGCGATCCTCCGGGATGCCTTCCAGCGCGCCGTTCAACGCCTCGACTCGGAGCCGGGCATAGCGCCGGTACGCTTCGATGCTCGGGCGCGGGTCCAGCATGTCCCAGGCCCCGGGAAGCCCAGGGTCGTCGATCTGCAGGACGAAGCCGGCCCTGACGATCGCCCGGTACTCCTCGCGCATCGCCGAGGCGAGGGCTGCGACGAACGCCTCCGGCGTCGGGTAATGGAGGTTCTGGCCGCGGCAGAACATCTCCAGGCTTCCCGGGGCGATCGCGGACACGAACGCCTCTTCGATCCCGGCTTTGTCCGCGGCCGCCCTCAGGTTCGCGAGGTCGCGCGACAAAGCCTCGTGGCCGACGTAGGCGACGGGCCCGGCGCAGGTCGGGCGACTGGCGGCGGTGCTCGGTGCTCCGAGCCCGGTATCGGCGTAGAACTGCGCGAACTCGCGCTGCTCCCAGCGCACCCCGACGATCCGCATCGGCGCCCCGGGGGCCGCGGTATCCGGCGCGACCGCTTCGGGCGGGGTCGGAATGAAACCGGAAAGGCGATGGAAGACGTAATTCCCCCAGGCGCCGCGGTCGACCGCGGCGCGCATGGGCTTGCCGAACTCGCCGTCGTTCGGGATGTCGATGCCCGCTTCGACCTGAGCGCGCACGACCTCGGCCACGGCGGATCGCAGGCGCTCTTCCAGGGCCTCTTCCGCGAGGCCCGCTGCGTGTTTGGACCACATCTCGCGCAGGTCGTCGGGCCGGGGAAGGCTGCCGACATGCGTGGTCAGGATTCGCTCCGTGCTTCGTCGCATCTTCTCGATCTCCGCCAGGACGCTCGCCTGCCGCTCGGCGACTTCGTCCGTGTTCCCCTCCAAAGCCGCGGCCCGGACTCTGGCCGCGGACCGATTCTACGGAGCCACCTCCTGCCGCTCGCCGGTCCGGGAAGCGCGGGCAATGGCATCCAGAGTCCGGTGGCGGCGAACCGCATGCTCGAAGTCGGGGTCGCAGTCGGAGCCCGCGCGGATCGCCGCGGCGAACCTGACCCACATCTGCGCGACGTCGTAAGCGTAACCGTCGCGCAGCGCTTCCGGCACCCACTTGAACCGCTCCGGCACCGGCAGCTCCTCAAGCGCCTTGTCGCCCTTGCGCGCGCCAAAGATTTTCCGGCGCAGCTCCTCTCCCGCCTCGCCGCCGCCGATCATGGCAAGCGTTCCGTCGCGGCCGTAAATCTCCAGCCGATGGCCGCTGCCGTGGTACGGCTGGACGCCGCAGCAGGCGGAAAAGACGGCGCCGCTTTGCAGCCGGCCGTGCACGAGGACGTTGTCGGGAGAGGTGACGTCGACGTACCGTTGCGTGTCGGTCTCGAACCATTGCGGCACCTGAGTCGAGACCACCGCCGAGACCTCCGCCGGCTCGCCGACCACCATGCACATGGCGTCGAAGACGTGCGCAAAGGTGATCGTCAGCGTGTTGGCTCCGAGGGCCGCGTCACGCTGCCAGGTTCGATCCGAGGTACGGGTCAAAACGCCGCTGTTCATCAGCGTCATGGCGACCGCCAGCACCTGCCCCACGTACCCCTGCTCCACCAGCTCGCGCATGTAGAGATAGGCCGGGGAGGCGCGCCGCTGCAGTCCGACCATCGTGCGCACGTTTTTTTCGCGCGCGAGCGCCGCCAGATCCTCGGCTTCCCGCGTGTTCGCGCCCAGGGGCCACTCGCAAAAGACGTGCTTGCCCGCTTCGATCGCCTTCCTCGCAAGCGCGTAGTGCGCCGGCACGCGCACGGCCACGACCACGGCTTCCACCTCGGCGTCTCGGATCAGGGCGTCGAGGCTTCCGTACGCGCGCGCCGCGCCGAGCTTCTCGGCCGCCGCCCGCGCGGTCTCCTCGTGCGCCGTGCAGACCGCAACGAGCCGGGTCTCGGCGATGCCCTTCAAGGCCGGCGCATGCGCCCGCGGCCCCCAGCGGCCGCCCGCCCCGACGAGCCCGACGCCCAGCGGGTCGAAGGTCATCATGGCTTACTCTGCTGAAACGCCCTCATATCCGGCGCCTTCCGAGCCGTTCCCGCCCCCGGGCTCCAGAGGCTATCGCGACGGCTGCCGACCGTCAATCGCGCCGACCCCTGCCCGCGGAATTTCACGCCTTGACTCGCCGCCTCGACCGGAGTTATACCCTGCCGAGCCCGTGGTGGTTCGACGCCGGGCTTCGGGTTACGGAGGGACCGCCGTCATGGAATGGAAAGAAGCGCTTCCCCTGCTCCAGGAAAGCCACACCGGGGTCGCGGTCAGCGTCACGCCGAAGGGGCGCGCCCATGCCACCGTCGTCTCGACGGCCGTGCTGGACGGCAAGGTGGGGTTTGCGTCGCGCGGGCACACGGTGAAGGTGAGGAACATCCAGCGCACGGGCCGCGCGGCCGTCACCGTGATCAAGCTCGACACCCGCCGCTACGTCACGGTCGAAGGGCCGACAACCGTAGAGCCCTGGAAGGATACGCCCGAGCACCTGCAGCGGCTGAAGGCCCTCTACGTCGCCATGGGCCGGACGCCCAAAACCGACGAGGAGTTCGCGCGGCGCATGCGCGAGGAGCAGCGCGCCCTCGTTCTGGTCTCCCCGGAGCGGATCTACGGCAGCCTCTGACCCGCGCGCTTTTCTTTACGGGGCAATCTCCTTTCTCCCGCCGGGCACGCAATCCTTTCGTGCCCTTCGTGGCGCCAGCCGAGCGCATCGGTCGCGCGCTACCCTTCTTCCAGCTCCGGGTAACGGCGGAAGATCCCCTGCTCGTTGAACGGCAGCCGCCGCGAAGAGGCGAGATACGCCGCGATCCGCGGGCGCTCTTTCACGCGATCGTGCACGCTCACGAGCCTCGGATGGCGCGGCTCGAGCCGCGCCATCGTTTTGGGAAAGGCGTAGCGCAGCCCTTCGACCATCTGGAAAAGCGACAGATCGACGTAAGAGGCCTTGCGGCCGAAGACGAAACCGCCGGCGGGACTGCGCTCGAGCACCCTCTCGAAATAGCCCATGAACTTAGGGATGCGGTTGGCGGTGAAGTGCGCGGCGCGCTTCTTCGCTTCCTCCTTCTGCTCCTCGTAGTAGAGCACATTGGCGATTGGATGGTGCGTCTGGCCGGCTTCGTAAAGCCAGTCGGCGATCGTAAGTTGCAGCTGATTGGCCCAGAGCCGGCCCGCTTCGCTTTTCGGGACCAGGCCCAGGCGCGGCCCCAGGAACTGGAGGATGTTGGCGGTCTGGGAAATCAGGAGCCTGCCCGCCCGCAGAAACGGCGGCGCGAACGGCGGATGCTTCAGCGAGGGGTCCTCGAGAAATTTCATGATTCCGGGCCGGCCGAAGCTCGGGTCGCGCGCAACGTCGACGTAGTCGGCGCCCGCGTCCTCGAGCGGCAGGCGAACGAATTCTCCGCGACCCTGAATCGCGGGCTGGTAGTAAAGCTCGTAACGCATGGGGTTTCCTCCCGGGATTGGTGTCGAACCGACAGCGATTGCCGACCGGTTATTACCACATCGCCGGTCGAAATGGCGACTGTTGTCGACGGCGGTCCTTGACGCCTCCCCCTGTTTGGCCTAGCGTGAGGAATCCGGCCGGCCGGCCGATCCCTCCTTCCGGAAACCACCCCTCGCCCGGCGCGGACAATACGCTCGGCGCCCAAAAAACGCGAGGAGAGTTCTATGTTCGCACTGGAGCGGTTCAAGGAAGATTGCCTGCGAGCGCTCAAGGAAAAATCCCAGCACGTGGCGATCAAGGAGCTGGTTGCCCGAGCGGTGGGAAGCCCCCGCGAGATTCTCAAGGCTCTGGGAGAGCCCAGACAGGCCGGCATCGAAACGCTTTATCGCTCGGAGCAGCTGACGATTCTGAAGGTTCTCTGGGGACCGGGAATGCTTCTCTATCCGCACGACCACCGGATGTGGGCGGTGATCGGCGTCTACGTCGGACAGGAGGACAACGCCTTTTACCGCCGGGGCGGCCGCGGGTTGATCGGGCACGGGAACAAGACGCTCATGGCAAAGGAGACGATCCCTCTCGGCGAAGCGGTCATCCACGCGGTCAGAAACCCGCTCGAAAAGATCACCGCAGCCCTCCACGTCTACGGGGGCGACTTCTTCGGCGTGCCCCGCAGCGAGTGGGACCCCCGGACGCTCGAAGAACGCCCTTTCGACCTCGAGCATGCCAGGCGGGTCTTCGAGGAGTCCAATCGCCGGCTGCGCTCCGCCGGGCTCGCTTGACCGCTTTCCCGGAGGCGCAGCCGCGTGACGATAGGCGATCTCGCGCGGCGAACTTTGCGCGCAGCCTGCGCTCTCCGGCCGACAGGGCCGCAGCACGATCCGGCCGCGGACCTTCAACGGGAAACCCCGGAACGGGAACCGGAAACCGTTTTTCCAGGTTGTCATGCGGCAAGACCGCTTGTAGAATCCGCGGAAACGGCGTCGCCGCGCAAACCGGCGAGTCGATCCGACCCCGATGGCGCACGAGGAATTCAGCGGCGTCTTTCCTTATCTGGTCTCTCCCGTTGACGGGCAAGGACGGATCAAGGACGGAGTGCTTGCGCGTCTGGTCAACGATCTGATCGACAAGGGAGTGCACGGTCTCACGGCGCTCGGATCGACCGGGGAGTTCGCCTACCTCGACCGCGATCAGCGCCGGCGAATCGTGGAGGTCGTCGTGAACGAAGCCCGCGGGCGGGTGCCGGTGGTAGCCGGCGTCGCGGCAACCACGATCGCCGATGCCGTGGAGCAAACGAAAGCCTACGCGGCTCTCGGAGCCGACGGAATCCTCGCGATTCTCGAGGCCTATTTTCCGGTGCCGGAGGACGGAGTCGTCGCTTACTTCACGGCGGTGGCGAGCAGCACCCGCCTGCCGATCGTGCTCTACACGAACCCGCACTTCCAGCGGAGCGATCTGAGCCTCGCGGCGATCGAGCGTCTCGCCCACGTGGAGAACATCCGCTACCTCAAGGACGCCTCTTCGGATACCGGCCGCGTCCTGAGCATCATCAACGCCGTCGGCGACCGGATGCGCGTTTTCAGCGCATCGGCCCACATACCGGCATGCGTCATGCTGATCGGCGGCGTCGGCTGGATGGCGGGTCCCGCCTGCCTGGTGCCGCGACAAAGCGTACGCCTCTACGAGCTCTGCCGCGCCCAGCGGTGGCGGGAAGCGATGCTCCTCCAGCGAAAGCTCTGGCAGATCAACCAGGTCTTCGCCAGGTACAACCTGGCCGCCTGCGTCAAGGGAGGCCTGGAGCTGCAGGGCTACGACGTCGGGCCGCCCCTGCCTCCTCAGGCCCCCTTGTCCGAGGTCGGGCGCTCCGAGATCCGCGCCATCCTTACCCGCCTCGGAGCCCTCGGGCGCAAAACCCGGGCACGCGAACGGCCGCGCGCGAAAGCATGACCCGGAACGCGGTCGGCGCGGATGCCGGGCCGGGCCGGCCGGTTCCGGGGACATCGATGATCACGCCGCCCGCGCCGCCGTACCTGGCCTCCACGTTGACATGAGACCGCTCGCCTCTTCCATGCATCGCCGTGTCATCGCGGATGAGTCAGTTTCCGGTCGCCCGCGCCGGGATCAGCGGGCTCGGTTCCGCGTCCCGCCTCGTTCCCTGCGTTCCCGGCGCGTCCTACTATCCGTTCTATTTCCGCGGGATCTTCCGCCGCGGTACTCAGCAGCGGAGCCTTGAACTGCACGTCGCGGGCGCCGCGGTGAAGGGCCGCTTCAGACCTGCGCTCGAACCAACCCGCTTTCATCAGGCAAAGGACCGGCTCCCCGAGCCGCCGCGATGCCCGTTTTTCCCGGTACTCGATATTGGCGAGCTGCAAGGCGGCGTCGAGCGCGTCGAGGAGCTGGCTCAGGCGTTCCGTGTCCGGCGCGGCGCCGACCGGCTCCACGCAGAAAGCATAGCGGGATCTTTCGACGTCGGCCCAGGCACGGAAGTGGCGCACGGCGATCCCGGCCGCGCTCTGCGCCTGCGCCATCGCTTCGATGACCTGGTTCACGTGCAGCTTTTCACCCGTGATGCTGGTCACGTCCCGACCCTTGCGGACGAATTCGATCAGCGGCGTGCGATTGTAAAATCCCGCGACCCGAACCAGGTCGTTGATATCGTAGCGATACAGGCCGCCGGCGGTGGTGAGCACGACGTAGTAAACCTGCCCCTCCTCGAGTTCCGAGCAGTCGAGCGTCACCGGCCTGGCTGCGTCGATTTCCGACTCCGGGATAAACTCATAGAAGTTCTTGTCGATCGCCAGAATGCCCGCCGAACCCGAATCGGAGACCGGCAGGCTCATCTGCGCCTCGCTGGCCATGTAGCCGAGATCGCGGATCGCGGTCGTCTTGTCGAACCAGCGTTCGAGTTCGTGCAGGCGCACCGCCACGCTGCCCCCCTTCCAGCAGCCGATAAGCTGGAGGCCGGGCCAATACGCGCTCGGGCGCAGTCTCCCGTCCGACCCGGCCAGCTTTTCCAGCCAGCTGGCGCGCGCGGGGTTTTTCGTCAACCGGCGCAGGAGCTCGCCGCGAATGCTCGCCGGAACGTCCCACCGGGCACCGATGCTTCCGTCATGGATGTCCTTGATGAGCTCGTCTTTGTGCCGATCGGCGGTCTCGACGAGTTTCAAAATCGTACTCGGATTGGGAGTGCCTAAGAACGAGACGTCGTGCTCCAGGGCCAGACGCATCGTCACGTAGTATTTCGCGTCGAAGTCTTTGATCCGGGAAACTTCGTACGGCACCGCAGCGGCGTTCTGTATCCAAAGCGGGCTGCTCTCGTAGATCAAACCCGAGGCGGCGCCGAACGGTATTCCGGCGGGGGTGTGTCCTTCGACGGCGGGGCTCACGACTCCGAGCAGCTTCCCCCCGAAAAGCCCCGGGTGGTCCATCAGCGCGCGGTAGTACCAGAGCCGGGTCAGTTGGCGGTGATTGTGTCGCGTGGTCCGTGTGACCGGGATCAACTTGGGCCGGCCCGTGCTCCCGCTGGTCAGCGTGAACGACAGCACCGGCTCGGCGGTCAGCGCCCGGGGTTCGCCATGGTCCGCAGCCCGTTCGACGTAGGGGCGGAACCGCTCGTAGTCGCCGACGGGAACGCGCTTGCGGTAATCGCCCGGGGTACGGATCGAGTCGAATCCATGGTCGCGGCCGAAGCGCGTGGCCCGATTGCGACCGATGATATCGAGCAGCAGGCGGTCCTGGGTTTCTTGCGGCGCGCGCGTGAGACGCTCCCAGCGCGCCCATTCCAGGCCCGTGACGATAGCGGCCGCCTTGATCAGCAGTTCCATGCCCTAACGACGGAGCTCGATCCTCGCCGTCGCAAGCCTCTCCAGGACGTCTTCGCGGACCGTGATCCCCAGCCCCGGGCCCCTCAGCAGGGGGGCCCTTCCGCCGAAACCGAATGCGACGTTCTCGAAAGTCACGTCTTCGCGCAGCAGCCAGGTACTGAACGAGCCTTCGGCGAAGGCGAGCGCCGGCAGGTGCGCCGCGAAGGCGCGCCCGGCCGCCGACAAGATGCCGGTTTCGCCGACCTGGGCGCCGACCTGGACTCCGAACCCGGCTTCCTGCGCGAGCCGGGCGATCGCAAGGCTGCCGCTGATCCCGCCGCATTTGGATAAGCGGATGTTGAAGAGGTCACACGCGCGGATCTCGATCATCCGGCGGGCATCGGCGACCGTGACGAGCGACTCGTCCGCGATCACCGGGATGCCGGTCTTTTCACGCACCCGTCTCACCTCCGCGGGATTCGCGCCCCCGACCGGTTCCTCGATTGCCGCAAGCCCATACCGCTGCAAGCGTCGCAGCTGCTCGATCGCCTCGTCCGCCCCCCATGCGCCGTTCGCGTCCCCGCGCAATTCGACTTCCCCGCCTGCGGCTCGTCTGACCGCCTCGACCCGGTCCGCGTCGCGCAGTGTGCCGACTTTCACCTTGATCTGGCGGATGCCCCATCGCGCCATCCTGCGCGCCAGCTCCGCGGCGTCCTCCGGCGCGTCCGCCGAGATGACTCCGCTGTAGACGACTTCGTAACGCGCCGGCGCCAGCAGGTCGGTCAATCCGCAGTGGCCGGCTCGGAGGCCCCAGTCGAGCAGCGCCAGCTCCAGCGCGCAGAACGCCGCATTCCAGGCGCGCGGACCGCCTTCTCCGCCGTCGACCGAGGTCCATCCGGACATGAGCGCCTGGACGTGATCGAGCGTTTCCCATCCGGGAGCGAACGTTTGCGCAAAGAGCCGCGGCACCAGTTGCTCGCGAATACGCCCGATCATCGCCTCGACGGTCTCACCCGTCACGTACGGGCGCGGCAAGGCTTCGCCGAAACCGCTCCGACCGTCGCTGCCGGTGACCTTGACGACGACCGCGTCGCTCTCTTCGCGCCGGTGCAGCGCATGGCGAAACGCCTGGTGAAACGGAATGCGCAGCTGGTAAACGGTCACCGAGTCGATTTTCTGCGTCTTGGCGGCCGGCGCTCTCGTACCCGTGCGCCGCTTTGACGCGGCGGGAAAGTAGTGACGCACGAACAGATCGTCCCCCAGGGTCCGGGCGGCGATCTCCTCGAACAGCAGATCGGAGATGCGATGGAAGGCGATATAGTCCTGGACGACGGCCACGCCCTCCTCGGCATGGCGCACATCGACCTCCGAGTGCAAAGCGAACCAGCGGAGCGCGGCGTCGTCGAACCCGTAGTGCTTCGTCAGGGCCGCCGCGATCTCTCTCGAACAGCGCGAAAGCATGAACTCGAAGCTCATGGTTTCGAGCAGCACGGAGAGGCACAGCTCGCGCAGGGTGGCGAGCGGTACCCTGGCGGCGCAGAAGACGGCCACCCTTTGCCGCGCGTCGGCGATCAGGGACTCGATCTCGCTTTCGCCGAGCCCGATGCCCCGCGCCATCTCGACGAGCAGCGCCGAATGGGGCTTTTCGGCCTCCGACCGGCCCATCTCCTCCAGGAGATTCTCTTTCAGCAGCTCTGCGGCGGTCGAGGGCAGCGAAGCGAAACAGAGAGCGACAATGTGCGAGGACAGGAAGTGGGTGCGAAAGACGTCGCGTAAGAACTCGCGGACGGTCTCGAGGTGGGCCGTTCCGCTAACCAGCGCCTGGTACTCGTCCGATTCCCGAAATTCCCTGGTCGCGGCATCGAACGCCTTCGTGATTTGCTCGGACGTGATCATGTTCCCTCCAGTCCCCGCCGCGGTGACCGCCGCGGACCTCGATCTTTGCGACCGGCAGGAGAGACCCGGCTGCAAACCGCCCCGAACCACCGAGCTTACAACACTGATCGCGCCTGTGACAAACGAAGCGAACGCGAGCGGAGGCCTCGGGAGCGTTCAACGGGGGGCGAGCGGCGCCATGCGAAAAGGGATTCCTTCCTTCTTCAGCTCCGCCTCGTACATGGCCCGGATCTCCGGCGGCTCGTCCTCGTGCTCGAGCAGATGGCCGCCCTCGCGCTCGCTCAGGTTCGGCCTCCACGGATAACCCACCTGGCGGAGCCCGCGGCGGAGCGCCAGATGGCGCGCGGCCTCCCTGCTGGTCGTGAAATGGTGGTGGTACCAGCCTTCCGGCGGCACGAGCAGGCTTCCGGGGCGCCAGTCGACCCGCACCATCTCTTTCTCTCTGCCGGGATGCCACATCAGCGAATAGCCCTTGCCCGCCAGCACGATCACCTGAGCGCCCGCCGCGTGGCGATGGGCTTTTTTGTAGGTACCGGATTCGATCGCCATGATATGGCCGTACATCGAGTTGCCTGCAAGGTGAATGCCGAGACGGCTGAAGCCCGCGCCGCGCTCCGGATGGGGATCGAGCTTTACGGCGTGGACATCCGGAATGAAATTGACCGCGCGGTCCTCCTGCTCGCCGGGCTTCATCTCGCCGCTGAAGAAGTCCCTCTGACCGGCGAACCGTTCGGTGAAATCGAACGGCGCGCCGAAGACGAACTCCGCCGAGCCGTAAACGTTCATGATCAACGGGAGATTGTTCGCCGCGGCAAAGCGCGCCGGCTCGGTCGCCGAACCGTTGTGGTGCTGATGCAGCACGTTGAGCGGCGGCGAAAAGAGGCTTCCGGCCTGCCACTCGAGCGTGATCGGCTCCTTGCTCCCCGGGCTCCAGAACTCAGTCGCTCCGCGGCCCGAAAGGACGAGCACCTGCTCCTCGTACATGTGGCGCATCGGCTTGAGGCTCTTGCCTGGCGGGATCTCGGCGACGATCATGCCGACGAATCCCTGCGATCCCTCGAGATGACAGTAGGCTGCGGGGCCGCCCCAGCGATCCCAGTGGCCGAGCGGAAGGCTTTTCAAATCGTCCACCCCGTAACCGCCGATCACCGGCAACCCTTCGCGCTCGCACCACGCGAGGAAGGGCGATTTGCGCGCGTACCGTTTTGCCGAAGCTTCATCCAGTGGCATCGTCTCACCTGCCCTCTATCGAACTCATCTGCTTTTACCACGGCCCAGCCGGGCCGGACCAGCGTACGAAACAGGTTTGAGTTTTGCCGCCGATCGTAATAACAGAACGGCAGCGGTGAACGAAGGGAGGACCGAGAATGAAAATCGTCAACCGAGGCCTCTCCGCGGAACGCGACGGCATTCCGGGCTACCTCGCCCACCCCGATCGCAGAGAGCCGGGCCCGGGCGTCATGATCGTGCACCACCACTTCGGCGTCACCGGCCACATGAAATCCACGGTCTGCAACCTCGCCCGCCTCGGCTACACCACCATTGTTCCCGATCTTTACGAGATGCTCGGCGTCGCGGACGGCGTCCACGAAGCTCAGAAGAACACCACCGACGGGCAATTCGTCGAGATCCTCGACCGGAGCTGGCGCTATCTCACGGGGCGCGCCGACGTCGACGGCCAGCGCTGCGCGGTGATCGGCTATTGCATGGGAGGCCGGATCGGCATCCACTTCGTCGCGGCGACCCCGGGCGTGCGCTGTTTCGTCGGCTACTATCCCTCGGTGCGCGACGAAGGGCCCAGCCGGTTGCGCCCGCGCCACCCCTGCGAGGCGGCCCGCGAATTCAGATGCCCGTCGTTGATCTTTTTCGGCGCGCAGGACCACGTCGCCCCGCTTCCGGTGCAGCAGCGCCTGATGGAGAGCTTCCAGGCCAGCGGGCAACCGCTGGACTGGCACCTGTTCCACCGCGCCGGCCACGGCTTCGCACTGGCGGACGGCGACAACTACGACCCGAAGCTCGCCGAGCTGGCCTGGAGCCTTGCCGCAGAGTTTCTCGCGCGCGAGCTGGAAAACGAGTAGACGGAAGACGCGTGGCTGGAGAAGCCGCACCGCCCTGGGCTCACATGAGGCCCGCGCTGCCGGGTCGGGGCGATCAGCCCGCGGGAGACACGCGAAGGATCCGTCCGTTCCGGCTGTCCGTGAGCAGGTAGAGCGAGCCGTCGGGAGCCTGGCGCACGTTGCGGATGCGCTCGCGCAATTCCGCGAGGTACCGTTCCTCGCGAACGACCTTGCCGTCCTTGAGTTCGAGCCGTACGAGAAGGCCGGGCGTGAGCGAGCCGATGAGAACGTTGCCCTTCCATGCGGAAAAGAGATTGCCGGTGTAGAAAACCATGCCGGAAGGGGCAATGACCGGATCCCAGTAATAGACGGGCTGTTCCATTCCCGGCTTCGCGGTGCCCTCCCCGATCTTCAGGCCGGAATAATGAACGCCGTAGGAGATGACCGGCCAGCCGTAGTTCTTCCCGGCTTGCGGCCGGTTGAGCTCGTCCCCGCCGCGCGCTCCGTGCTCCGCAGTCCAGAGCTCTCCGGTTTCCGGATCGAGTGCAGCCGCCTGCACGTTGCGGTGGCCGTACGACCAGATCTCGGGTCGCGCGCCGGGGCGCCCCGTGAACGGGTTGTCCCGGGGAATCGATCCGTCGGGATTGATCCGCACGATCTTGCCGAGCGTCGTAGAAAGGTCCTGCGCGGCGTCGGCGTAGTTGAAGCGCTCGCCGAGAGTGACGAACAGCGTGCCGTCGGGCCGAAACACCAGGCGCGATCCAAAGTGATTCGCCCCGCTCACCTTCGGCTCCTGACGCCAGATCACCTGCGTGTTTTCCAGCCCTGCCGCTCCCAGCCTGCCACGCGCGACCGCGGTGCCCGCCCCTCCTTCGCCGGGCTCGGCGTAGGAGAGATAGACGAGGCGATCGGCTGCGAAGTTGGGGCTGAGCGCCACGTCGAGGAGACCGCCCTGGCCGCGGGCGAAAACCGCCGGCACCCCGGCAAGAGGCCCGGAGAGCCGGCCGTCACGCTCCACCCGGCGCAGGCGGCCCGGACGTTCGGTGACCAGCATGGCACCGTCGGGAAAAAAGGCGAGGCCCCACGGATGCTCGAGACCGCGCGCGATCGTCTCGACCCGCAGCGCTGCCTTCACCGGCTCCGGCGTGGGCGAGCGCGGCGCCTGGCCTTCGGCGGGCAGCGGGGCGCACGAAACCGAAAGCGCGGCGGCCAGCCCGAGACCCGAAGTCGCAAGTCGGCAAGGCCGGAAAAACGATCGCGCAGCCGATCTTTCCATATTCCCTTTGGAGCCGCAGCCTTCGGCGAACCCGAGGATTCCTGAAGTCCGGAGGCTGCGGCGATCCTGTTTCCTGCCAGGCAGCAAGCCGCAGGGGCCGATCCCGGCGGCGCCGGCGAGAAACACGACTTTCGGACGCCGCAGAAGAACAGCCGCAAGCCGGCGCGGCCTGTTTTCCGATGAATCTAGCGGCTCGCCGGTTCGATGTAAATGATGCACCCGCCCGGCGGTCGGCCTTGAGTGTCGCCAATCACGGCGGCGAGGCGCTCTTGCGTTACCAGAAGCGCGCAATTGTCGCGCCACGGAACGCACCACAGCGAAAAAAGATGGCCTTCCCCGCAGGCACGGAGAAGATGCCTGGCCCGCCACCCGCTGAGCCGGGGCGTACGCCTTTCGCGGACGCGAGCAGGTCCAGCCGGCTGTCTTTTTCGATCCGCCCGCGATAGCCGGCACGTCGGGCGCGGCGTCCCTCATCCCGCCCGGCCGTCGACCCTCGGCCGGGTGAGGATCGGAGCGTAGATCACCAGAAAGAGCAGGAAAGCCGCAGCCCAAAGCGCTGCCGAAAGGGCGACGAGAGCCGAAAGCCATCCGGGAAAGACCGCGGGCATCAGTCCCCGGGAAAAAGCGGCCGCATTGATCAGGACGAACGAGAGCACGACGGGCGCCGCCGGCTCGAGCGGGCGCCCGGTGTGGCCGAGCGAGACGCGCGCCATCATCCCCAGCGTAAGGACGCCGATTCCTCCTACGGTGAAGGCGTGCACTGCAAACTGCGGCGCGATTGCGCCTGCGGCGGCGAGCATTTTCAAACAAAATCCCGTCACGATCCAGCCGTAGCCGACGTGGAGCACCCAGAGCAAAGGCAGCCGCCAAATTTTTCGGGTGTACCAGCCGGCGAGGCGGATGCCGTTGCTCGCGGCGGCCAGCGCCGCCAGAACGCCGGTGATCGCGGAACCGGGTTGCAGCAGCTCCGCCGCGGCGAAGGCAACAACCGAGGCCGGGCAGAGCAGCTCGATCGCCCCGCGCCGGCTCGGGGCGGTGCCAGCAACGGCCCGCTCGGTAAAGAACGGAATCACTCTGCCGCCAACGATCACGATCAGGAGAACGATCAGGTTCAAGCCCAGAAAGATTCCGGGGCGAGCCGAGCCGCGGGCAAAACCGGCCACCTCCGCGTGAACCATCAGATCAGCGAGAAACATGGCGGCGAGGATCGGAAGAAAAATGAGATTGCGCCGCTCCCCGCTTCGGACCAGGGGGATGGCGATCGCGACCGTGAGGGCCGGAAGGAAGACGAGATCGGAGGCGGCGATCAACGGTGGTGAGACCGCGCCGTGGAAAAACGGCAGAACCCTGGCGGCCAGCCAGAGCGCCGATAGCAACGCCAGGGGGGCGCCCGCGGTGGTCGGGAGACCGGTCCAGTTGCGCGCCGCCGTAAGCAAGAAGCCGGAGATCACGGCCACGCCGTAGCCGAAGATCATCTCGTGGCTGTGCCAGCGGATCGGCCCGTAATAGCCCTCGAGCTTCAGGCCGCCGGCGAACACCGCTGCCCAGTACGGGATCACGACGAGAGCAAGGGCGGCCGCCAGAAGGAAAAAAGGACGAAACCCCAGGGCGAACAGGACCACGTCGGTTCCCGAGGCTGTTTTCAGGGAGGCGCCAGCCGCGCCATGGGCCGGCGGCCGACCGTCAGTCGCGCGCCGTCTCCAGGGCGGCGTTCATCCCGGCGATGAAACCCTGAGTGGTGCAGCGGCCGAGGCCGTGCTGGTTGAACCCGCCCGCGGACTCGCCCGCACAGTAAAGGCCCGGAATCACCCGGCCGGCCATGTCCATGACCTGGCATCGGCTGTTGATCCTCAACCCGGCGCGGGTGTCGTGCACCAGCGGGGTGGCCCAGGCGGCGTAAAAGGGCGGTTTTGCGATCTTGTATTTCGGTTTTGGTTTGCCGAAGTCGAGATCCACTCCCGATTCCACGAACGAGTTGTAGCGCTCGACGGTCTCCTGCAGCGTAGCGCCGTCGATCGGCCTGGCCTGATACGGGTTCTTGATCGCGGCGGCCAGCTCGCGCAGCGTCGGTGCGCTGAAGAAATATCCGTCCGGGTCGACGTGCGGGGGCGTGAGCTTCCACTTCTCCCTTTGCGCCGCCTCGGAGTCGAAGATCGCCCATACGGGGCCGCACGAATAGTCGGGCGGTTCTGAATACTCGTTCATCGCCACGGCAGCGTTGAAGAAGTTGTACTTGGTCGGATTGAACTCGATGCGCTCGCTGTTGCGGTAGTCGTACGGGGTGTACGGGCGGACCTCGTTGTAGACGTTGCCGTGCGGGTAATCCCCTTTGGTCTCGTCATAGAACCGCTTGCCGACCTGGTTCACCAGGATCAGGTCGTGCCAGTCCTTCACGTTAAGCCCGGTAGCGCGCACCAGCGGGAAGATCGGGCATTCGAGCTCCCAGGTCATGTAGTTGTAGCGGGTCGCGAGCGCACGCTGCGTGCGGATGTTGTCGCCGTTCTCCAGAATCTGATTGGCCAGTCCCCAGAGCGACGCGCCGATCGCCATCGCCGCCAGCTCGCCGCTGGCGTCCTGGAAGGTGTAGGGCTCGCCGGCGACCTGCAGCACCTCGGTGAGCCGGGGATCGAACATGCGGCGGAAGTGCACGTTTCCGGTGCTCCCGCCGGTTGCGAGAATCACCGCCTTGCGCGCGCGGACGTTGAGCGTCGGCTGCGTGCTCTCGATGTTGCCGTCGGAGCGAAAGCTCTTGAGCGGCTTGGTCTGCCCCGGCATGATTCTCGGCGTGTACTTCACGCTGATTCCGACGACCCTCCCGGCGCGGCTCGCGGAGCCCGGCTCGCGCACGATCCTGGTCATCTTGTAGTTCAGGAGGAAACGGACCCCCTTGGCGCGGGCGCTCGCCTCGAGCGGCCGGATGAGACCGGTCCCCCCACGCGCGTTCGGGCTCTCCAGACCGGCTCCCTTGGTCCAGACGATGTGATTCTCGCGCGGCGCCGAATTGCCGATGTTGTGCCCGCCCTGGGTATCGGGAGGAACGTCCTTGAAGACGACGCCGTTGGCGAGCAGGAATTCGAAGGTCTGAGCGCAGTGATCGGCGAACGCGCGCATCACCGCGCGGTCGTTGTAGCGGTAATCGGGCCAGCCGTTCGGCTGCAGAATCGTCCAATCCGTGAGATCGCGGAACACCACGTCGGGCGAGTCTTCGATGCCGTACTTGCGCTGCGCGCTGGTGCCGCCGCCGAGCGGCACGTTGCCGCCGCTGATGATCGCGTGGCCGCCGACGTCGTAGTTCGCTTCGACAACGATCACCGAGGCCCCGCCGTCGGCGGCCTTGATGGCGGCGGGCATACCCGCCGCTCCCGAGCCGACCACCACGACGTCGGCGACGAGATCCCACTTGTCGGGAACCCACCCTATTCCCGCTCCCAGACCGAGCGGCGCGTCGTCGTCTCCGTCGAGCGTGGCGGACATCATGCCTTTGCGTTGGAAACTTTCCCAGGTGTCTTCGCGTCGCATCAACTGTCCTCCCCGGCCGCGGGCGCCCAAAGCCGTTCCGCGGCGTTCCGCGGCGCACGATTTTTCGTCGAATGAAAACGCTCACTTTCTTATCCCATGCCGGCGAGTTCGGTCAAGGGACGCGCTTGGTGCTCGCGCGTTGCCGGAGGCGCGCGCCGCGCTTTTGATTTGGCCGAAGGAGCTGTGGTAATGACGAGGAGCTACTGGTGAGCTTGCTGCCGTGTAGACAGACGGCGACGCGTCGCCCGAGCCGAGAGCTCCGGCCCCGCTGGCGTGCGGTGGGTCGACCGGCCAGCGGGCTCCCGGCAACTTTCGATCTGCTTCTTCGGAGGACGACGATGGGCTGGATCTTCGACACCGCACCTTCTTATGCCCTGTTGCCGCTGCGGTTGGGTTTGGCGGTTACCTTCTTCTTCCATTCGACGCAACAGATTTTCGGCTGGTTCGGCGGTCGCGGCGCCAGGGGGCAGCTCCAGAACTGGCGGGACAAGCACGGCATTCCCGTCCCGGTCGGAGCGCTGGGGCTGCTCATCGAGTTCTTCGGCTGCTTCGCCTTGCTTGCCGGATTGCTCACGCGGCCGTTCGCCCTGGGCCTGGCGGTCTTTATCGCGATCGCGATGTTCAAGTCGCACCTGGGGCACGGATTTTTCCTGGCGCGCCGCCCGGGAGAGGAAAGCGGGATCGAGTACACGCTCGCCTTGCTCCTGATGGCCGTGGCGCTGGTGATCGGCGGCGGCGGCGCCCTCTCCGTCGACCGGCTGCTCAGCGACTGATCGGAGCACGCTCCTTTCTCGGAGCCGAGACGGTTGCGGGGGAACCCGCTTCACCTCGACAGGCGCTCGTGGTGTTAAGACGGCGAGGCGCTCCGGGGAAATCTAGAAAAGCACGAGAGGTTCGAGAAATAAAAAGGCCCGATCTCAAGATCGGGCCTTTTTATTCAATTCCGGCAGCGTCCTACTCTTCCATACGGCGACCGTATAGTACCATCGGCGCTGGAGGGCTTAACGGCCGAGTTCGGGATGGGATCGGGTGTGTCACCTCCGCTATCGCCACCGGAAATCGTTTGGTATCCGGTTTGCGGTTTCCAGTTTCGTGCTGAATGGCCGGAAACCGTGAAACCCGGAACCGGGAATCTCTGAGAACTGAATACGGACGACTGCAATTCAGCGAAGTGGCATTGGTAAATATGGTCAAGCCGCACGACCAATTAGTACCGGTTAGCTTCGACCATTACTGGCCTTCCACACCCGGCCTATCAACCTCCTAGTCTAGGAGGGGTCTTCAGGGGTCTTGCGACCCGGGATACCTTATCTTGGGGGGGGCTTCCCGCTTATATGCTTTCAGCGGTTATCCCTTCCGCACATAGCTACCCGGCAATGCGGCTGGCGCCACAACCGGAACACTAGCGGTGCGTTCTTCTCGGTCCTCTCGTACTAGAGAAAACTCCCCTCAAGTATCCTACGCCCACGGCGGATAGGGACCGAACTGTCTCACGACGTTCTGAACCCAGCTCGCGTGCCACTTTAATCGGCGAACAGCCGAACCCTTGGGACCTACTTCAGCCCCAGGATGTGACGAGCCGACATCGAGGTGCCAAACACC